>NZ_JBUYVI010000002.1:0-40492 GCF_055699795.1 Psychrobacter sp. M4
ATGAGTCAGTTAGGTTATATGCAGGAGCTACTTGATGGGGTTGAAGTTGAGTGGAAATCTTTGGATGACATTGCTATAAAGATTTCATCAGGTGGAACACCTAGTACGGGTGTGGCGGAATATTACGACGGTAATATTCCGTGGCTACGAACACAGGAGGTAGATTTTGACGAGATTTGGGATACAGGTGTAAAAATTACGGAATCTGGGTTAAAAAATTCTAGTGCAAAGTGGATACCGGAGAACTGCATAATTATTGCTATGTATGGTGCGACGGTTGGAAAGATTGGTATTAATAAAGTTCCCATGACTACTAATCAAGCTTGTGCGAACATTCATATTGATGAAAAAGTAGCGCATTACCGTTATGTATTTCACTTTTTGTACAGTCAATATGAGTACATTAAGTCGCTTGGTACAGGTTCTCAGACTAATATAAATGCAGGGATTGTGAAGAAGTTAAAAATCCCTATACCTCCCCTTAACATCCAAGCCGAAATCGTCCGAATTTTAGACACATTTACCGAACTTACAGCAGAACTTACAGCAGAACTTACAGCACGTCAGCAGCAGTATGAGTATTATCGTGATGAGTTACTGACGTTTGAAGAGGGTGAGGTTGAGTGGAAGACTCTAAATGAAGTTTGCTCTTCTATTTCTGCTGGTGGTGACTTGCCAGAGTCTTTCATAAAAGGTCAAACTAATCCCACAGATGAATTTCCTTATCCAATTTACGCTAATGCAACGGGCGACAAAGGACTATATGGTTTTACAGATGGATATAAAATTGAAAGTGAGGCGGTGACTATTTCGGCGAGAGGCGCAAAAGTTGGATATCACACAGTTAGGCAGGGGAAATTTACTCCAATTGTTCGCCTAATAGCTTTAGTGCCAAATAAGGGCTTTATATTAACTAGATACTTAAATTATATATTAGATATGACTCCAATTGCAGGAACAAAAGGTGGAATACCACAATTGACGGTTCCAACAGTAAGGAAGATTTCTATTCCGGTGCCTCCGCTCGACCAACAAAAACGCATCGTCTCTATTCTCGATAAATTTGACGCCTTAACGACATCGCTAACCGAAGGCCTCCCGCGTGAAATAGAGCTACGTCAGCAGCAATACGAGTATTACCGTGACCTGCTTTTAAGCTTCCCTAAGCCTGAGGTAGTAGCTCATGACTGACCAAACAAAAACCATTGCTGAATCGAATAATTTTATCGTTTTAAATAAATATACCAAGTGCGATCAGCCTGATGGGGGATATCAGACTGAAGATGATCTAGAGCGTGAACTACTCAAAGACTTACAAAACCAGGGATATGAGTTTGTCCCTGGTTTAAATTCGCCTGAAACGATGCTCGCTAACGTACGTGTACAGCTGCAGACCTTAAATGAGGTGCAGTTTACAGATGCTGAGTGGCAGCGCTTTGTAATGGAGTATCTTGATAATCCTAGTGATAACATCACTGACAAAGCTCGAAAGATTCATGATGACCACATCTATGACTTCACCTTTGATGATGGACACCTGAAGAACATTGCCCTGCTGGACAAAAAAAACATCCCACGTAACAAAGTACAGGTCATTAAACAGTTTGCTCAAAAGGGCACACAAGCCAATCGCTACGATGTGACTATTTTGGTCAATGGCTTGCCGCTTGTGCAAATTGAGCTTAAAAAACGTGGTATCGCCATTCGCGAAGCATTTAATCAGGTGCATCGTTATAGCAAAGAGAGCTTTAACTCCGATAACTCCTTATATAAATATCTACAGCTGTTTGTGATCTCAAACGGCACCGATACCCGCTACTTTGCCAATACCACTAAGCGCAATAAAAACAGCTTTGATTTCACCATGAACTGGGCGCGATCAGACAATACTTTAATCAAAGACTTAAAAGACTTTACCGCAACCTTCTTTCAAAAAAATACCCTATTAAACGTGCTGATGCATTACACCGTCTTTGATGTGAGTAACACCTCATTAGTAATGCGTCCGTATCAGATTGCTGCCACTGAGCGCATCCTATGGAAAATAAACAGTGCCTATCAAGCCAAGAAGTGGAGCACTCTTGAGAGTGGCGGCTATATTTGGCATACCACAGGCTCAGGTAAGACTCTAACCAGCTTTAAAGCTGCCCGCTTAGCAACGTCGCTACCTTTTATTGATAAGGTGTTTTTTGTGGTGGATCGTAAGGATCTTGATTATCAAACCATGAAAGAGTACCAGCGCTTCTCCCCTGATAGCGTTAATGGCTCCGACAGTACCGCAGGACTCAAGCGCAACCTTGAAAAAGACGATAATAAAATTGTTGTCACTACCATTCAAAAGCTAAACAACCTGATCAAAGGTGAGGCTGATTTACCCATCTATAATAAACAAGTGGTGTTTATCTTTGATGAGGCACACCGTAGCCAGTTTGGTGAAGCACAAAAGAACTTAAAGAAGAAATTTAAAAAATACTACCAGTTTGGTTTTACCGGCACCCCTATCTTCCCAGAGAATGCCTTGGGTGCAGAGACGACTGCCAGTGTCTTTGGCCATGAGCTGCATTCATACGTTATCACTGATGCCATTCGTGATGAGAAGGTCTTGAAGTTTAAGGTGGACTACAATGATGTACGCCCGCAGTTTCAAGCCATTGAGAGCGAACAGGATGAGAAGAAACTCACAGCTGCTGAAAACAAGCAGCTGTTATTACACCCCGATCGTATTGAAGAGATCTCAAAGTACGTTTTAAAAAGCTTTAAGCAAAAAACCCATCGCTTAAAAGGAAGTGGTAAAGGTTTTAATGCCATGTTTGCTGTTAGTAGTGTGGACGCAGCAAAGGCTTACTATGAGACCTTGAATGAGCTACAAAAGGACAGCGAGAGGCCCTTAAAGATTGCCACTATCTTTTCTTATGCAGCCAATGAAGAACAAGATGCAATTGGTGATATTGCTGACGAAGGCTTTGAGCCTACCGCCATGAATAGCAGTGCCAAAGAGTTTTTAAGCCGTGCTATTAATGATTACAACGAGATGTTTAAGACCAATTACGGCGTAGACAGTAAGTCTTTT
This sequence comes from Psychrobacter sp. M4, assembly GCF_055699795.1. Classification (NCBI taxonomy): domain Bacteria; kingdom Pseudomonadati; phylum Pseudomonadota; class Gammaproteobacteria; order Moraxellales; family Moraxellaceae; genus Psychrobacter; species Psychrobacter sp. M4. Next base: position 3,071 of record NZ_JBUYVI010000002.1, read on the forward strand.
CAAAACTACTACCGTGATCTTGCAGGACGCGTTATTAAGCAGGATGTGGATTTGCTGATTGTTGTCGGTATGTTCCTCACAGGTTTTGATGCGCCGACCTTAAATACGCTCTATGTTGACAAAAACCTTCGCTATCACGGTTTGATGCAAGCGTTCTCACGTACTAACCGCATTTATGATGCCACTAAGACCTTTGGCAATATCGTGACGTTTCGTGACTTAGAGCAAGCGACCATTGATGCCATCACCTTGTTTGGTGATAGAAATACTAAGAACGTCGTGTTAGAAAAAAGCTATAGGGAGTATCTGGAAGGCTTTACCGATATTGCGACAGGCAAAGCACGACGTGGTTATTTGGAGGTGATTAAGGAGCTGCAACAACGCTTTCCTAACCCTGATGAAATTGTTAAAGAGGCGGACAAAAAGGACTTTGCTAAGTTATTTGGTGAGTACTTACGTGTCGAGAACATCTTACAAAACTATGATGAGTTCGCGAGCCTAAAAGCGCTTCAAAGCATAGATATTACTGATAATGAGGCAGTTGAGACATTCAAAGCTGAGCACTATTTGACGGATGAAGATCTTGCTGCCATGCAAAGCATCGATGTACCTGCTGAACGAGAAGTACAAGACTATCGATCAACGTATAACGACATACGTGACTGGCTGCGCCGTGAAAAAGCAGCCAAGGAGCAAAGCGAGTCTTCGCTTGACTGGGATGAAGTGGTTTTTGAGGTGGATCTTCTTAAGTCTCAAGAGATTAACCTTGATTACATCCTTGAGCTGATTTTTGAACATAACAAGAATACCAAGGATAAGTCCGCCTTAGTCGAAGAAGTACGCCGAGTGATTCGAGCAAGCCTTGGTAACCGCGCTAAAGAAAGCCTGGTAGTAGATTTCATCAATAAAACCAACTTAGATAACATCCCTGATAAATCCAGCATTATTGAGGCCTTCTTTAGCTTTGCTCAAACAGAGCAGCAGCGTGAAGCCCAAGATATGATTAATGCTGAAAATCTTAATGAAGAGGCAGCTAGGCGTTATATAACGGCATCTTTAAAGCGTGAATACGCCAGTGAGAATGGTACTGAGCTAAATGAGGTCCTACCTAAGCTAAGCCCTCTTAATCCTCAGTACTTAACTAAAAAACAAATCGTCTTTCAGAAAATATCGGCTTTTGTTGAGAAGTTTAAAGGTGTGGGTGGGAAGGTTTAGCATTAATTGCTATTGAGAAGCTCTTTTCTGAATATGCTGCATTCGGAACAAGAATAATGACGACAAATCAATGTTGAAAAATAATATTTGATAAAGTTAAAAAAGAAAACCCTGCACAAGGGCAGGGTTTTCGCATCTGTCTAGGGGGGAGGTGTTAACCTACGATACCCCTAGCTCACAATTTAATTATAAGGCTTTGTAGGTATGAATTCAACTGTTAACGGTGAAAGGGTAAAAAGTACGCTATCTTCACCCAGACTATCTACTTACGAAAAAGAAGTTTCTGACCTAGATAGCGCTTTAGAATTGTATCTATGGAATGCAAATGTATCAGGCGCTTTTTTACCTTGCCTACATATTTGTGAGGTGACTATTAGAAATGCGGTCTCAGAGGTGTTGTTTAAGCTACATGGTAACCAGTGGCCTTGGAATAAGGGTTTTATAAATACTTTGCCTAATCCTGCAAGAATAAACCTACAGCAAGCAAGCACCAAGTCATCTGATGTCAATAAGGTCATACCTGAGCTAAACTTTGTATTTTGGCAAAAAATGTTTACCAGTCGTCATGATGATCAGTTGTGGCTTCCGTATTTTAGAACTGTTTTTCCTAATGCTAATACCAATATTACGGTAAAAGCGTTAAGAGGTGAGGTTTATAATGATCTCGAGAGGATTCGGAAATTAAGAAATCGTATAGCTCACCATGAGCCAGTATTTAGTAGAAAGCTTGATGAAGATTATCAGGCAATCATAAAAATAATCGGATATAGATGTAATGATACAGCTGAATGGTTGAACTTAAACCAGAGTGTAGGCTCGATGTTGAGCAAAAAGCCTTAAAAGAGGGGACTTTCCTAAACTTTGTGTAACTTCTTATACCCTATTAGCAAATAGAAGTTACACAAAATCCAGGATGGGCTCCAAGCTGCCATAACTCGTCACCTACTAACAGATCTTGGCGGTCATAAAAGTTGCCCCAACGCTTATAATTATTATCCGTTCTCGACTCAGGGTTATAAGTAATGGCGATGTAGGTTTGAATTTTATTAGTGTCCTAAATTAGTTGACCACCACCAGATTCTTATCAAAGACTTCATCATCTATTATTCGCCAAACGGCAACTTGCTGATGGTCTTTGGTGGTGACTAGATTTAAAGTTTGTTCAATCATTGCTTGAGGTCTCATATCCTTATGATGTTTATTTGCTTCAAACCCAGTTACTTTACACTTAGCGGTTTAATTAAGCTACTTACTTGAGCTATTTGCTTCAGTTATTAGGCTTGGCTACTTACTCAACTTCAATATTCTAAAGGCGCCCTGAATAACTAAAGCAAATACGATGCTACCAATAATCAAATCAGGCGTACTAGAGTGTAACCAATTAACCAAAATCCCTGCAACAATTACCCCTAAATTGATAATCACATCGTTTGAAGTGAAAATCATACTGGCTTGCATATGGGCTTCTTCTTCTTCTTTGCTTTTCGATTTTTGTAGTAAATAGAGGCAAATCGAGTTTGCAATTAGCGCAAGAATCGATATGACTATCATGGTAGAAAAGTCAGGTAACTGCTCATTGCCAAAGAAACGTCTTAGTACTTCTAAAAAACCAAGAATCGCTAGCGTAATTTGAAAATATCCGGCAATTCTAGCAATCCGTTTTTTCTTAATGACCGTTCCACCGACCGCAAATAAGCTAATTCCGTACACGAAGCTATCTGCTAACATATCTAAGCTGTCGGCGACCAACCCCATCGAACGAGAAATCAGTCCCGTGCTCATTTCAATAATAAAGAAAGCAAAGTTAATGACCAGCACTATCCATAGTAGCTTTCTTTGCTCAGCATCTTTTTTGTGACTAGAGTCAGCATCAATTTTAAAATTATTGTTGGGATCAGAGGGGTCAATGGTTTCGGTCGAGAGTAGGGTGTCTCCTAATTTTAGGTCATGAATAGCAGTCTCTATCCCTTCTATATTGTCATGATGAAACACAGTTAATTGACGGTTAGGAATGTCGAACTCAAGATGTTCAATATTCGAGTGGCCCTCTAATTTCATTCGGATTAGGTTTTCCTCCGAAGGGCAGTCCATCTTCGATATTTTAAAAGTTGTTTTATTCATAGCTACATTTATATCCGGGTGGCGGTTCAAAAAGTAGGCTGGAAAAAAACAGGCTGAGAAATTGATAAATAGTGAAATGCAAATGACACTATACATCAAATGCCCAGCCTGTCTAAGTGACAATATAAAGAAAAATGGTTTCAAAAGCTATGGTCTAATAACACGCTACCTCCTAGAATGGCATTGGGCTATTAGCTGTACACCTTTTTTTAAACACAGACTTTGCTAACTGTAATTTTGTTTTCATACTTACCAGTAGGCCCGTAACCACCTTCAGAGCCAATTACTCCAACCACGCAAGTTTCGAACGATTTGTAGTAGCCGTCTTGACCAATCTTATTAGAGTTTTCTATCAAAAGCTGTTTTGGATCTGCCACATAGTAAGTTTTGCCATTTGCCTCTAGCTGATATACTTCAAAGCTTCTTTTAAAACTTCCACGTACCTCTACTTCTTCTGAGATGTTTTTTGTTATGGCTTCTGATGAGTTTTCTTTTACTTCATTAACGTTGTTAGGCTCTTTGTGACTACAACCTATACTCATAAGTATAAGTGTCGTAAGTGCTCCTACTACCAATCTAAAATTAGACATTAAGCTTTCCTTACCGAGTTATCAATAAATTAAGTTTCTTATAAAAAGAGTTCAAAAAAGCTGGTAAGTATATAAACACAACGCTTTTTTTAATCAAATATTATCGACTAAACCAAGGAATTCTACAAGAAAATTGATACTCTGTGAGGGAATGTGCTTTGATGATAATCGTTCGGTACCCTAGTGAGGACTTGAATATTAAGCTATCCTCTATGTCCTATTCTCAATTGAGTTTTTATGTCTAATATACTAAGTAATGAACCTATAATACAATACGAACCACAGAGCCTACGTCCAATAGTAGCTACTATTGGAGTACTTTTTAAAGATGGAAAGGTGCTTTTAGTACGCCGTGCTAACCCACCCGATGCAGGTCGATGGGGTTTTCCCGGTGGTAAAATTGAACGTGGGGAAACTGTTAAAGATGCTGCCGTTCGTGAACTTTATGAAGAGACAAGCATTGTATCAAAAGCCTTTAAGACATTTAACGCTGTAGACGCGTTTGACTTTGATAGTAGTGGTAAGCTTCGTCACCATTTTGTTCTTGTAGCCGTACTTTGTATTTGGGTTTCTGGTGATCCTCTAGCAGGTGATGACGCCCTAGAAGCTAGATTTTTCGATATTGAAGATTTGATCAATGCAGATTTAGCCCTTAGCTTAGATGTTAAAGAAATAGCATTACAAGCAGCTGAGTTACTCTAAAAAGTAAGAAAGTTCGATGAGAGCATCCTATATTCTGTGTAACAGCTGTGTGGCTTTCATCAATAATTACACAAAATGTAGGATGCTCTCAGCTTTTCATGCTACCAGCCATCTGTTGGGCCAGTTTTTTAATGTCGTTTTGGTTAGTCATTGCTTATTCTCCAGTTAGTGGATTATAAGCAGTTACACAAAGTTTGGGAAACTCCCATTATCTGATTATGGCTATTTTCCCTTTTTTATTTTTCTGAAGGCGTTTATAATTTTTGACAGTTTTGCAATAACGCGTAGCCACCTTTAGATTTTTTTAAATCTAACAAAGAGTAGACCATTGAGTCTCCAAACACGCCATCATTAATAGTTCCTACGCTCAGTAAGTAGTTATTATTGGAGAATACTGGATTATTTTTTTTACTATATTGATCATCAAAGTTTAGCTGTTGTGAAATATTATCGTAAGTCACTGTCGCACTAGTTTTTTGGTTATTAAAGTGGTAGGTTACGCTTAGATTTTCGTTGCTATCACACTTGTAGTTGACGACATAATTTTGCTGGTTAGATGGTTGCTGCTGGTCAGTGATAAAGGCTTTCAAATTAAAGTTTTTTGCGGTGTTTGCATGCTTACGGGCATCATTGCGTGTTTGGCTTACGATAAGCTTATAATCCCCTGTATAAGGCAGGACTTGGAAATCACCAGAGAGTTCACTAGTTTTATTGTTATTTCCAAGATACAGTAACTTTAATACCACATCGTCTGATGTGTTTTGTCTTACTACTCTTAATACTTGATTAGCTTGTGCATGGAATATATATTCCTTTGTATCATAGCCAGTAATACTGCCCTTGATATCCAAAACTTGGGGGTTAGCAATATTACTGTGACTATTTTTATGAGAAGTCTCTACTGCATTAGTATACTGACTACTGTTATCAGGTGTTGTGTTACAGCCTGCTAAAGCAGCTATACACGACATCACAAATGCAAGGGCGAGTATTTTCTTTGATTTCATCTTAAAACCTTTCGTATTAAAAAATAATTGATTATTTTAACATCCAAAATAGTTGAGTTTATTGGTGTCGGACAAACTATATATTACATCCATATCTTCGAGTAGATTTTAGCTAGTACACAATAGACCAAAGCAAATCCAATGAAAAAACATAACAGATTAACACTCCACCCCAGTGAATGATATGTTCAAGCTAGTAAAATACGGCAAATATTCAAATATTATCCAATCAAGAATCCAAATAATCACGCACGGGGCGTTTATTAAATTGGCTAGCGTCTTTAATTTAGTTGACACAGAGTTTTGAACGCCCTCTTCTCTTATTATATTTAAAGGAAAAATTATGCGTTCTTTGCTTCTAACGACAATGTGCTTAACGGGCAGCTTAGCTCTAGTGGCTTGTAGTAACCATCGTGCCGACACCACGGATCTGAGTAAGCAGCCTACAATAGAAGCGCCGGTAGCGTCAGGGGCATTTACTGCTTTTGGAAACAAAGGGAAAATTTGGCGAATAGTGATTGAAGGAAATGAGCTAAGTATAGAGGCAAATTTCTTAAAGCCAACGACAGCAACAGTTACCGTGGTGGGTTCTGGTTCTGTCAATACTGAAGGTGTCGAATACGCGAGTACTGTCAATGGACAGCCTATTGTTGTGAATATAAAAAATAACCTTTGTATCGATGACAATGGCTATCAAAATGAATTTACTGCAATATTAACTTACGCAGGCAAAGCATATCAGGGTTGTGCCGTTGCCGGTGCAATAGAAATTGCGCCCACATAGCAGATAAGCCCAAGCGGTAGCCAATGTATACTTATAGCGAGCCACTCAAGCTCTTTTCTTGGTTCGGTACCCTAGTGAGGACTTGAACCTTTGGCTGTGGGCTAATGGTATCAACGATTTGACTTACTGAAATAGTCACAGTGTACTTCATGGTGTACAGAACGTTAGTTTTCCAAGCTTAAGAAGCCTTGGATAGAACTATTACTGAAGTTTCAAGTCTACTATAAGAGGTTACTCTATCAATTGATAAAAATCATCCTTTAAAGTTTCTTCAAAATCCCAACATGGAGATGATGTACTATATTCTATAATTGTAGAAATATAACTTTTATCCTCTGTAACTTCCAACTCATACTTATTTTTACAAAAAAAGTGTATTCTCTCCTTTTGATACTCTTTTCTATATTGTATCCAACCATTCTCCTCAATTTTATTTATATCATCGTCGGTTATACTATTATTATTTTTAAATGTCATTCCATAACGTAGCGAGCTACTACCTCTGCTTGCTCGACCTTCCGATATCAATGCGCCTACAAATACTTTCTTTAAAGGTGGTGCAAGTAGTTCTCTAGCAACGGTTTCGCTTTTCTTAACATCTTCCAAATAATTCTCTGGCTTTTCTAATTTTTCTTTGAACATCATGGCCATAATGAAAACAAATACTCCAGAGAAAAATATATCAAATGTGCGCTGACTAAAAAAACCTTTATCCTCTTTCATGTCTTTCTCTCGTTAGCGGTAAGGCTTTTTAATATATAGCTGGTAGTTCGATGCGCTATACAGGCATCGAACTGTAGGCTATAACCCTAATTTTTTAGGAAATGTTTAGGGTTTAGATATCTATTTTTGATGAATTCTTCGATATTCAGCACAAGCAAACTGATATCCATTGCTACAAGACTTTTGATACCATTCTAGCGCTTTGTTTTTATCCTGCTGTATATTGATACCCTTCTCATAGAATACTGCCAGCCCTGATTGAGCCATTGGAAGATCCTGCAAAGCTGCCTTGCGCGTCCACTCAAAAGCTTTCGTATCACTTTGGGTTGTGCCTTTACCTTTAAGGTACATATCTCCAATTTTTGATTGGTATAAATCAATACCGTCATTGGCTAAGTTTTGATATAACTCAAACGCTTTAGCATCGTTTTGATCTACGCCTTGACCCTTCTCATACATCAATGCCAGCATCCCCTGCATTTCTTTATGTCCATGGTTAGCTGCTTGTTGTAACCAATAAAATGCTTTTGAATAATCTTGAGGAACGCCTTTACCATAGTAGTATATAAGCCCTAATTCCGCTTGGCTTGAACCATCTCCTAGATTAGCTTGTACTGTAAGGTCTTCAAAATCCTTCTCAACATCCGATTTCACGGTTGGAACATTGTTTTGAATGCCATTCATCTTAGTATCAATGGCTTTAGTACACCCTGTCAGCATAATGCCAGTAAGCAAGAATGTTGTTAATATCTTTTCCATAACTACTTGTCCTTTTAGTTAATCAAGGTAACGCTATAATTTACCACTTACATCCCTATCATGATGTATTCTAAATACACCATTAGATGGTCTTATTATGTATACCTTAGCGGAACCAGCTATCTCACCCTTCAAACATATTAACAGACTACTCAAAATAGACTGTTAATATGGAACCATCTATAACAGACTTTAGAATTATAGGACTGGTTGCTGTGCTTTTTTCCTATCATTAGCCTATACCCAAAACATAAAACCTTTAAATGATAATCTATCTATCATTAGACTTTTTTATATTATTAAATGATAGTAATATCTTGTTATTATCAATGAGCACTAATTATTAAGTCTAAATAATAGAGGTGGGTTATGACTGTTCGTATTTATGTGAGAGCCAGCACTAAGGATCAAGACGCTACCAGAGCATTGGCTGATTTGGTGGCTTTCAGTACAAGTTATGATGATAACCATGTTGAGTACGTCGAGCATTTCAGTGGTACAAAGCTCGATAGACCATTATTAGCCAAGCTGCTAAAGGACGCTGAGCAAGGCGATATTCTACTGGTTGAAAGCGTGGATAGATTAAGCCGATTATCTCAAGATGATTTTGCAATTCTAAAGCAGCGTATCAAAGACAAAGGCTTGCGATTGGTGGTGGCTGATCTACCAACGACGCATACAGTTAATAATGGCATGACAGGTGAGATCCTAACAGTGATTAACCATATGCTGATCGACTTATTAGCAACGATGGCAAAGCTTGATAACGACAAGCGTAGAGAGCGTATCAAGCAGGGATTGGCTAACAGTGGCTATAAGCCCTCCGGTAAGAAGCCTAATACAACGAAACACAATCGTATTAGAGAATTAGACAGTCAAGGCAATATGACAAAAGAGGAAATCGCTAAGGCAGTTGGTGTTGGCGTAGCTACTGTTTACCGGGTGTTAAAGCCAGGCTCATAGCTGAGGTATTTTATTTTATTTTTGTTCATAAACAGCTGATATATAAGGCTTTACACGCGAGGCAAGAAGGCTTTATTTGCAGAAATAGGTACTCTATTACTACGTAGCTGTGTTAAGAACGGTGTATTTTCATCATTCAATTTCGTTCAATTATGCCCACTTAAAACGCCCTTCGATCTTTATCTAAAGACATCACAGCGTCATATAAAAATCGATTTAATGCAATGAGGCTTCATTATAATCATTATATTGCATTCATAATCGCTTTTCTGCAAAATGGCTTATCTATAATCGCTTGAGCCCCTCATGATGAATACCCCTACTTCAGACCCTATTGGCGCAGCATGGCTTATCCGTTATGCCAGCATCGAGCTGGTGTCCCCTTTATATGTCAGCAGTAGTATCGGTGGGCGCAGACAAACCTATAAAGACGGTGACGTCATTCATAACGCTTATCAGGAAACCGCGCGTCCACTGGACACTATCATTGCGCACTTACAGTTTCACATGCGTCATGAAGTACTGAATTTAGAGTTACTGGTTCGTCTATTTGAGCAGGTAGGTGCTGATGACGTACAAGCATGGGTAAACGCTGAGCCGACAGGCAGCTATGCCCGTAGAATGGCTTTCTTGTATGAGTGGCTCATGGGTCAGCAGTTAGCAGTACCGAGTAATTTAGGCGGTAACTATGTGGATGCTCTAGATGCTAAGAAGCAGGTTACTTCAAGCCCTGCGCATGTCATAAAGAATGCTCGTTGGCGTATCAATGACAATCTTGCAGGAACCCGTCATTTCTGTCCTCAATTGGTGAAAACAGAGTTGTTTACGCAAGCCGCTGCACTCGATATTGCCACAATGGTTGACAAGCTGAACGATGAATTTGGGCAAGACTTACTGATGCGTGCCTCCGTATGGATGACATTACGAGAGAGTAAAGCCAGTTTTACTATAGAAGGTGAAGGGAAAGAGTTAAAACGTATTGAACGTTTCGCCGATGTGATGGCACGGCGTACCGGCAAGGGCGATATTCCGCTTGATCCTGAGTCGCTAGCAGAGTTGCAACAAGAGATACTTGGTAGCAAAACGGTCATCCAGCAGTATGGCGTCCGTCAATCTCCAGTTTTTGTGTCGCATACTCAGGTCAATGGCTTTAAAGAGATTGTGCACTATATTGCGCCACCTGCTGATGACATTGCTGAAAAGCTCAAAGGGTTACAGGCATTTATGGAAAAGACCGAGGGACAATCGGCACTGATACGTAGTGCGGTTGCTTCCTTTGCTTTTGTGTATATTCATCCGCTAGCGGATGGCAATGGCCGAGTACATCGCTTCCTAATTAACGATGTACTCAGACGCGACCAGATCATTCATGAGCCGATTATCTTACCTATATCGCAAGCCATCGCTGAGCATCCCTCAGACCGTCATGCCTATGATAAAATTTTAGACCGTGTATCCGTGCCACTTATGGAGCAAATCCGTGATCATTACAGCTTTGATAAACAAGCGATTACTTACCCTGATGGTATTCGCTCAAACTTAAATTTTGAAGACAGTCACCTTATTCAACCGGCATGGCGCTTTATGGACCTGACGCCTCATGTTCAGTACTTATCAGGACTGATTGCGCATGTTATTGAAAAAGAGATGCATAACGAGTCACAGTACCTAAGACAACATGACCATGCACGACTGGCGATAAAAGAGATTATTGAGATGCCCAACAGCTATGCCGATAGAATCATTCGTAGCATGCTGCAGAATAAGGGTGCTAAAAGTAATAAGCTATTGAAAGATTATCCGTTTTTGGCAAATGATGAGGTTTGGGACGATATTTTCTCTGTGGTTGTAGAGACATTTAAAGATGAAGCAAATGGTTTGAATAGTTAGAACAAACTCTGCTATACGCAGGAAAGTCTGCCTTAATAATCAAGCTCAAGCTAGTATTTGTGTCATCGTTACGATAATGATTCGTTTATAAAAGATTCGGCTAAAATACTGTCACCTGAAACGTAATCAATATTTTTCTTACTTAAACAGAATATATTAGAGGAACTTTGATAACAGACAATTTTTATTTGACAAGGTTATTACAGATCCTCAAAATAATTTTGAGTATTTGAGTATTTGAGTATTTGAGTATTTGAGTATTTGAGTATTTGAGTATTTGAGTATTTGAGTATTTGAGTATTTGAGTATTTGAGTATTTGAGTATTTGAGTATTTATTTAGCTATACAGCTATCAAATGACGCGAGCACTTAGCTGTAGCTTGTATTTCAGAATAACTACGCCCAGATTTCAGAAGGCTAGCGATAATCTTACGCTTCTCGGTATCTTTCCTACGTCCTGAATATTTACTTTCTACCTTAGTACGAGAAATACCTTACATCTGACGGTTACGTCGATCTTCATAGTCCTTTCTAGCAATAGCAGCGAGCATATAAAGCATCATCGAATTGATGGCCTGTAATACGCTGCTCATAAATTCAATGCTGCTATCAGATTGAGGCGTTATATAAGAGGTCGGTAGCTCTTCTGATACTACCGCCAGCTTCTTTTCTAATAGCATTCTTTTGAGAGTATCCCAATCAGCTTGGTTTAAACGTGCTAAGCGGTCAATCTGCTCAACCAAATTATATCGCCTTCATGGGCATCATTTATCAGTTACATTAACTGTGGACGTATTAAAGTTGCGTCTGACTCGTTTTCAACATAGAAGGCGGCAATTTTGTGACCATGATCAGCAGCAAGCTATATGAGCTCACTTTTGGCACGCTTGGCATCTTGATCTTTGATTGGCGCTCTATGCTCTGATAAACATAAACACCTAAAATAGTCTGTTATAAGTAGTTCCATTATTGCAGTCTATTATAAGTAGACTATTAATTGATTAAGAGACCTGTTTTGATAGTGCCCCTGGGGTATACCCTAGGATAATAGGAAATCCATCGCGGATGACAAAACCTGTTTAGCTTTTAAACAATACGGGTTTGTCGATAGTATGTAAGATAAGTTCGAAAAGTGACTAGAGTGTTAGATTATTCATACTGGGTCTGAATTAAAATTTTATTGTGATTAATTTCTGCTCAATGTTATTCATTTGTCGCCATGATGAGTGATGGCGGCTTGTGATTTAGTTAGGAAAAATAATCTTGAGTAATAAGGTACGTTTGTAGCATTTGCAGCAGGGCTTGTTCTAGGCTTCTTTACTTACACTTTCCTGTAAATTCTTTTTTAGTAAATGATCGAATATAAACGGGCCAAAAGGTAAGAGTGAGCCGAGTACGCCCGCAGGTATTGCCCAAAGAGGCATTTTCATTTTGATAGCTGAGCCTATAAGTATTATGATATAGGTAATAAACAATATACCGTGTGCCATACCGATGTATTTCACACCTTCTGGAATGTCCAGCATATATTTTAGTGGCATGGCGATACAGAGCAATAATAAGAAAGAGGTGCCTTCTAGGTAGCCTATAATGGTAAGGCTTTTTAATGCGGCACTTTGTTTTTTTCTAAGATTATGTATTTGTTTGATAGTTAGCTGAGCATGTGACACTATATTATCCTTTTGTTATTTCAATAAATAATTTAGGCGGTATTCAATGTCTTTATAATAATGGCCCTGTCCAGAGCTTTGAAGTACTGGTTTTTGTCATCTACCACTTAGCACGTCACGCCTTCGTCTAGCCACTTCAAAATCATCCTGCGTTCACTCGCATACAATTATGCATTGGGTTTTGGGATATAGAATGAGAGAGTATTTGTATTAATCATATATCACCTTCCAGTTCGCATTTTTATAAACACACTTGAGTATAAAAAGTATCTTTCCGTATAGAGCAGCTATGACGCTAGTTCTTTTTATTTGTACTGATCAATATTCACTTGTTTATTCATTACGCTTACTTTCCAAAAATATCATATCAATTATAATCAACGCTACACCGACACAGACACCTATATCTGCAACATTGAAAATAGGATAATTCCAGACATCAGCATAATGCACATGGATAAAGTCAACCACTTTGCCAATTCTTAAACGATCGATTAAGTTGCCAATCGCACCGCCAAGCACTAAGGCCAACCCCATAGACAATAGCTTGGCTGTACGTGGCGCTTTGATTAAATAAATCGTTAAAAAGATAGCCATTACAAAAGCTAAGCCTGAGAAAAACCATTTCTGCCAACCGCCAGCGTCGGCTAAAAAGCTAAATGCTGCCCCATAGTTATAAGCGAGTGTCCAGTTGAGAAATGGTTCAATGACCGGTACGGGGTCATTGAACGCTAATTTGGTTTGGGCCAACCACTTAGTCCATTGATCAAGTATTAACACCATTATCGCCAACAAATACCAGATAAAAGCGCGACTGCCATTGGCAACCATTTTTGGCATTTTATCCAACTTACCTTTAGGTGTTATCGAGTTGCCTGAAGTCACGTACATAGCTTTAGGCGTATGATTCATGGTTTTAGAGTCAATCGATTGATGAGTACTACTCACAGCTATAGGTACTTTATTGTCAGCAATATTAGTACTAGCCGATTCAACGCTATTCAATTTAGTACTATCTAATCTGTCGGTAGATTCAGTCATAGTTGTTTTCTTTATCTGTGTTTATACAATGAACAATGTTAAACGTATATGTTTTTGGTATACGACTATTAATCGCGCCACTTTTATAAACGGCTCCACTTACCGCTCTGGTGTTATGAAACTTACGGTAATAATTTTTTATTAGGGAATCTGTTGATTGATTTCAACATTAACCTGAGTCTGTTCAGCGCTAATCACTATAGGATTACCCGATAAGTCGCCTGACTCTGCTATGGCATTACCGCTATGACTAATACGAGCAACGACTGCTAACTGAGTTTTGTCACTACGAGCTGAATTTAACGTGCGATCTGGCATCATCGCATCAAGATTGCTTAAGCGGATACTAGCCTCACCTTGCTTGATAATACTAATGGGTAAACGTTTGGCGGCAAACGGTGGACCTCCTTTAACGTCACGTATCGCAACAAACAACACATCATCAGCTTTCACTAACGGTAATAAATTAGCGTTAATTTTCACTGTCACGTCAATACCTTCTAGCGCTTGCTTTTCTTGCGTGCTAACGTAGTTGCTTAACTCATCTAAGCTTGCTAAAGCTTTAGTATGATCACCTGGTTTGGCCACAATGCTGCCTTGTAAGCGTTTAATCCAACCTTGCGCTTGGGCAAAGTTACTACTACGAGTCTCACCCATTGCCATGAGCATTTGAGCCCGTTCATGCTGCGGATTCTTAGCTAATATAGCTTGTAATACACGGCGAATATTGGCGTCTAACTGACCTTCATTAACGAAAAAGCTAGTCTGAGCATAAGTGGTGGCGATTTCTTCATTTTCAGGAGCTAAACGATAGGCACGAGATAAGGCTTCCAGCGCAGAATCAGTTGCCTCCATAGATAAGAAAAGCTCGGATAGGCGCATCCAGCGATTAGGATCATCAGCATTACGATGAACATTGGTTTGCATGGCGCTAATCAGTTGACGACCATCTTCAAACGCCCATGATGGCGGCTTGTCAATTTTAGCTGTCAATAGGTCGTCAGCCACTTGTCCTACTTTGTCCTCAGCTGTCCACAAATCAAACACGGGCGTACGATTGCCTATTAGTAAATACGCCATTGCAGCCAATATTGGGATCCAAGCTGCGACAATTAAACGGCTTTTGACATCAGGGGTGACCATAGGTGTTATCTGACGCTGCACATCTAATAGCTGACGCTCCAGTTCCAGCTTTTGATTTTGATAATGGCTATTATTAATAGTACCGCTGTCTTTATCTGTTTGTAGCTCAGCTAAACGTTCGCGAAATACTGCAACATTAATATCTAGCAGTTGATTGTCTATTGGTTTGGACTGCAAACGCGGTGCTCGTAGCCATGGCATAATAGCAATCAGCGCAAATATAAGAGCAATCAGCAAGCTTAGAGTTACAAATAAGCCAAAAGTAGAAAATAGAGTCATTTTTTGTCCTCTAGGCTAGTAATGTCGTGGTCGACACTCTCAGCTTGCGATAATAGACGATCAAGCTCAGCCTTTTCCGTAGAGGTCAAGGCAGCAGTACTGTTCACTGTGACGCCGCTTTGACCACGGGCAACAACTTGGCGACGCTTACTTTGCCAAAACCAACCAATAATTAAGACGAGCAATAATAGTGGTGGAAAAAACCATAGGATCCATGTTGATGGTCGCATAGGCGGCTTGTAGCTAATAAAGTCACCGTAGCGCTCTTGCATATAGACGCGTATTTCAGCATCACTACGTCTATCTTTAATTAAATCATAGACTTTTTGCTTTAGATCCTGTGCAATCGGTGCATCAGAGGCTGCAAGGTTTTGATTTTGGCATTTTGGGCAGCGAAACTCTTCTATTAATCCACGATACTGAGCTTCTTGCTGTGGTGAGTCAAAATCGTATACGTCAATAGCTGCGTTTGCCGTCATGTTAAGCAGACACGCTAGTATTAAGCTTGCTAGTTTTAAAACTATATTGGGTTTTAGTTGAGGAGCTCTTATTCGAGTAACGTTCATTTGCACATCTCCTCAACCTGAATGAGATCAGGACTATCGTTGTTCTTATTAGCCTTATTAAGTACTGTCAGGCACGGCTTAACACGCTGTTGCCAATTGGCTTCATTAATCTCACCAACAATATGCTGACGAATGATGCCATCTCCATCCACAACAAAGGTTTCGGGCGCACCAGTTATGCCTAAGTCTAGAGCAAACTGACCCAATGAATCCTGAATAGACATAGAAAATGGATCACCGCCTCGGTTTAAGTAACTGAGCGCATTACCAATCTCATCCTTATAATTCACACCAACGATATCAACGCCGCGCTCTTCTAGTTGCATTAAAAACGGATGCTCAATAACGCAAGTTGGGCACCATGAGCCCCAAACATTAAGTAAAAACGGCTTATCCGGCAAATTATCATTGGTGATAGTACGGGTAGTATCTGCTAATAACGGCAGCTCAAAGGTAGGAACCGGACGCTCAAGAGCGGTATTGGTCACAATGTCTGTTGGTTTACCTAAGCGCATGTACAATATAACTACCAAACCAAAAAAGAGGATAAGCGGAATTAAGAACCATAGCTTCGTCTGCTTTTTTTTCATTGTCTTTGGGTTACGCTGCTTACTGTTTTGGCTATCTTTTTGCTCAGGAGTATTATTCGACATAGTCATTTATTTCTCCTTTAGTGTCGACATCGTCGATACTGAGATTGCCTGCTCAATAGCTACCTCATTGACTCCATAAGTAGCCAAACTACCAGTAACTAGCAACGGAGCTTTAATTTTTTTGATGCGGTATCGTTTATCAAGCATACTAATTAATCCACCTAGAGCCATGATAATTGCCCCTAACCAAATCCAGCGAATTAATGGTTTTACATAAATCCTTAATGCCCATTGGTTACTACCATCGGCAATAGGTTCGCCCAGTGCGACATAAACATCGCGCATTAGGCTAGCATCAATAGCAGCTTCAGTTGTTGGCATCGTGCTGATAATATAAGTACGCTTTTCTGGAGTCAGTTTCGCCACTTCACGACCGTCTTTGGATACCACCACTTGCGCTTGCGTTGCATCAAAGTTACTACCCTTTATTTCAAAAAATTCAGTTACTTCAAAATCGTAACCTTGAACATTGACTGTATCGCCAATACCCATTGCTACGTCACGCTCAATACTCAGGCTACTAGTAAAGGCTATGCCAATGACAGCAACCAATACGCCAATATGAGCAGTCTGTTGACCCCAATAGCTAAGACGCAGCTGACGCAGACCTTTAAAGAAATTAGGGGCGTTCTTGGTTTTGTCTCTAAAGTCAACGATCATCCATAGCAGTACCCAAAAGCTCACCGCTAAAGTCACGCCAATATTGAACATAGCAGATGGACTGGTAAAGTAGGCGATAATAGCAGCCAATACGATACTACTAGCGGCAATGGCGATACCCACCCCTAGTAACGGACGCTTATCTTGTTTCCAGCGAATATTAGAGCCCATACCCATAGCGATTAACAACAGCCATGTCAAAGGCACAAACAGCGCATTGAAGTATGGAGGCCCTACAGATACCTGACCGAGACTAAAGGCATCAGCGATAATAGGATAGAGGGTGCCGAGCAGCACCACTAAGGTTGCAATCAAAATGATGGCGTTATTGATCACTAAAAAGGACTCACGTGAAATCAGCTGATATTGACTTTCAACGGTTAAACGCCAACCGCGAACGGCAAACATTAATAGACCACTACCGATGATAATGCCAAGAATAGCTAAGATGACCAAACCACGCGTCGGATCAGCGGCAAACGAACGGATCAGCGGCAAACGAATGCACTGAGGTAAGGACTCCAGAGCGTACCAGGAACGTGCCAAGCAAGCTTAAGGCAAAGGCGAAAATAGCCAGCATGATGGTCCATGCTTTAAACACCCCGCGCTTTTCAGTGACTGCTAATGAATGCAGCAATGCTAAGCCGACAAGCCAAGGCATAAACGAGGCGTTCTCTACCGGATCCCAAAACCACCAACCGCCCCAGCCAAGCTCGTAGTAGGCCCACCACGAGCCCAGTGCAATACCAATGGTCAAAAATCCCCAAGCCGCGAGCGCCCATGGACGTGACCAGCGTGTCCAAGCAGCATCTAAACGCCCTTCCCACAATGCCGCCATACAAAATGCAAAAGGCACTACCATACCCACATAGCCCATATATAACATGGGCGGATGAATAATCAGACCGAAATCTTGTAGGACAGGATTTAAATCAGCGCCATCGACCGCTAGATTGGGTAAGGTACGCTCAAACGGTGACGAGGTAAATATCAGCATTGTTAGCATCATTAACTGTACACCGGCCAAAATAACTAATACCCGCGCACGCATTGATAACGGCAAGCCGCGACTAAAGTATGATACCAGTGCACACCATGTGGCCATGATGGTCATCCATAGCAGCAAAGAGCCCTCGTGTCCGCCCCATGTCGCCGATAACTTATAGTACCAAGGCAACAGCGTATTGGAATGCTGCGCGACGTAACTGAGGCTAAAATCATTATAATAAAAACCTGCTATCAAAGCGCCAAATGACGTTATCATGGCGGCAAACTGTGCCCAAGCTAAGCTAGGGGCTAGTCGTTGCCAAGCAACTTGGTTACGAATAACACCAATAGTTGGCAGAATTACCTGCAATAACGCCAATACAAAAGCGGTAAGCAAGGCAAAATAGCCCAATTCTGTAATCAACATACGGTCTAACCTTATTTACTCTAATGCGGTTGCAGTTTACTGTAGCGGTGGAATTTTTATTATTAGAACCCACCCCCGAAATCTGCTGCTATCTCTAGTTTTTAATTGATTTCGAAGGGTTTTATTTAACTACTTTAGGCGGAGTTACCAGTGGAGGCGCGCCTTTAAAGCGCAGTAAACGTAACGCATTGAGAGTAACGAGCACTGTTGCTCCAGCATCAGCTAGAACCGCAATCCATAGTCCAGTAATGCCGAATACGGTCGTGATCAGAAAGACGCCTTTGAGACCTAAAGCGAAAATGACGTTCTGATGAATGTTGCGCATGGTGGCACGCGAAAGTGCAATCAGATGGGCCATGTCTGTAACACGACTTTTTAATAATGCGATATCGGCCGTCTCAATGGCCACATCGGTACCACCACCCATCGCGATGCCAACATCAGCGGTTGCTAGTGCTGGCGCATCGTTAATACCATCACCCACCATCGCTATTTTGCTGTTATTCTTCATCTCGTTAAGCAAGCGCAGTTTGTCCTCAGGCAACAGCTCAGCTTCCCATTCCACGTCTAAATTACTGGCAAGTGCTTGAGCGGTTAAGCGGTTGTCGCCTGTTAGCATGACGGAGCGCACACCCATCGCTTTAAGTTGAGCCACACCTTCATGAGCGTCGTCTCGTAACTCGTCTCTTAGTGCGACCAATCCAAGCACTTCTCGACTTTGCTCATCGAAAAGAACTGAGACGGTCTTGCCCTCATTTTGCAGCGCCTCGATTTGTGCCTGTTGCTCGGCTGAAATTGATGCCTCATCTGCGGCATAAACAGGCGAACCGATAGCTAGCGCGCGCCCAGCGATAGTTGCGTGTACCGCTTTACCCGCAGTAGCAGAAGCTTTAGAAGCCACAGGTATGACAACTTTGGCGGCTTTGGCATGACTGACAATAGCTTCAGCAAGCGGGTGACTAGAACCTGTCTCCACACTGGCAAAGAGCGCCAATACCTTATCTTTACCTTGAGAACCCTGATCCTGAGAATCCTGACCTTGAACACTTGAATACTCTTGTGTAATGTCAACAACATCGGTCACGCGTGGTTTGCCTTCAGTTAAAGTGCCTGTCTTGTCAAAAGCGACTGTCTTCACTTGGCCGATGGTTTCTAAAGCACTACCGCCCTTGATCAGCAAGCCGCGGCGCGCACCGACCGCTAGACCAGAGGCGATAGCAGCTGGTGTTGAGAGCACAAGAGCACAAGGACAAGCGATCAATAATAAGGCTAGACCTCGATATAACCAAGTTGACCAATCTCCGCCCATGGTTAACGGTGGGACGATGATAATTAGGGCGGCAATAGCCATCACAGCCGGTGTATAGTAACGACTGAATTTCTCAATAAAACGGGCAGTGGGTGCTTTGGAAGCTTGCGCTTGCTCTACCAAATCAATAATGCGCGAAATAGTGTTATCGGCGGCTGTCTTTTCTACGCGCACTTGGAGCACACCATCGATGTTAATTGACCCTGCAAATACATTGTCACCCATCGTCTTGGCAACAGGAACAGACTCTCCCGTCACGGGCGAATCATCAAGGCTGGACGCACCTTGAACAATGGAACCATCAGCAGATACCCTATCTCCAGGACGCACCAGCACAAGGTCATTCACTTGTAGTGAAGTCGCTGGAACGTTACGCTGCCCACCTTGAGCATCAAGTAAAATCGCACTTTTCGGAACCAGCGATGATAAGGCTCTGATGCCAGCGCGAGCGCGATCAGCAGCGATACTCTCAAACAGTTCACCGATTGAGAACAAAAAGACAACCGCTGCGGCCTCTTCAGCTTCACCAATGATAAGTGCGCCAAGCACGGCGACGGACATCAGCGTTTCAATTGAAAAGAATGAACCTGTTTTAGCCAGTGCTAAGGCTTTGCGTGCAAATGGAAAAACGCCTACAATCACAGCGATGGCAAACACCCATATCCCATAAGCGGGGAACAGTAGTGACAGTGCATAAGCGCTGCCCATCAAAATACCGAGACCAACAACCTGTTTGCCTTTTTGAGTTTGCCACCACCGCTTATCCTGCGGAGCCATCTGATTGTCGCTGTCAATATCAATAGCCGATACAGTTTGTTGACCAGTATTGGCAGATATACCGAACCCTAGGCTTTTGATTGTTTTTTCGATATCACTAGCCTGAGTCGGCGCACCAGGGGCTAAATTTAGCTCTAGCGTTTCTGTAGCGAAATTCAGCTGAACATCAGAAACCCCAGGCATACGTTTCAAAGCTGTTTCAATCTTGCCGATGCAACTGGCACAGTCCATACCTTCAATATGATATTTCATAATAATTTACCCTTTGAATAATGATATTATGAACCCTATAGTGGCTTTAGAGTCAAGGTTATTTATCTACAGTTTCGTAATTTTAATTTCTCTAGCGCTAGTCTTTACAGCCACTTTAATTATTTAAATCATAGAGGTTGTTATGACAATCAAAATTGGTGAGCTCGCTAAACGCACAGGTGCCACAGTAGAAACCATTCGCTATTATGAAAAAGAGCGTTTATTACCCGAGCCTTTTCGTAGCGAAGGGAATTATCGTTTATATAATGAAGAGCACATTGAGCGTCTACAATTTATCCTACATTGCCGTACGCTCGATATGGCTTTAGATGATGTGCGAATCTTACTTGAATACTGGGAGTCGCCTGACAAGGACTGCGGCGATGTGAATAACTTGCTAGATGAGCACATTCATGCTGTGGAAATACGAATGGAAGAACTGATGCACTTAAAGCATCACTTGACCGTTTTGCGCCAGAAATGTGCAAGTAGTGCACCAGCGTCATCATGTGGCATTTTAAACGCGCTTGTCGATAACTCCTGTCATGAGTAATGATATCAGTAGTGTTCATTTCTGACGGATCAAATCATGAAAGGTTAAATACGCCCTGATGTTAAGCACAAAAAAACCCAGCAATGATATTAAGATCACTACTGGGTTGGAGGAAATAACAACTATGTTGTGCTGACTTAGAAAGTCTTATTTATCATTCATAGCAAGGTGGATATTACGATCTGATGCGGATGCGTCATCCACGTATTTTGAATCGCGCCATGTCGTATAAGCATAGACACCACTGTATGGGCTGATGCTGTTCTGACGGAAATCAGAAATCCAATTTTCGCCATCAAAGATTTGGATATGGCCATGCGGGCGCTTTGATGAGCGATCATAGACAATAACATCACCTACTTGGGTTGGCATATCATTACTGATTTTGCTAAAACCTGCTTTATCAAGCGTGCCACGAGTGGCGTACTGATAGGCTGAAGGATTGGGTGTAAATTCATAACCAGCTGATTGTAGTGCTTTACGTACGTAACGGGCACAATATCCAGAGCTGCCAGATAAAGCCACTTTTGAGGCGCGAGCAGCAGCGATAGCGGGGGCTGAATTGCTGTCAGGAACTGTATTGACTTGCTGCTGTTGTTTTTCAGCGTATAAGCGGCTGTTTAATGATGAAAGCTGATTCTCTTTTTGCTTGGCCTGCGCACTTAGGTTGCTAATTGCTTGACTAATTTCATCATTATTAGAAACATAAGCACCACTTTTGGTGCTATAGATGTTTTTTGATGAACCGTAGTTTGATGCCACAGAAGTATTGGTGATGGTATTATTTGTTTGAGAGATTGTGATAGCAGCACCACTCGTTTGTGCTATGCCCATACCCAGTACTGACAAAATCAATAAAGCCTGTTTCATAAATCTAATACCTACGGTTAATTCAAAATCGTCTGTTATCAACAACAGCGCAGTCAATTAAATCTCAATAACTCAAGTATATATATGTCATAGTGACTGATACTTCTGCTGCATATTATTCATATAAAAAATGATTATTGGCGATCACAGCTCATTGAAGTCTTACGAAGCTGTTACAAATCAAGCTGCTGACCAAAACACAAAGCCGACTTTAGCATAGGTTGTTTAGCCTGTCATTCCCCTTAAAAACCCCAAAAATACTTTTTTGATGTCGAAAAAATTGCTAATATCCCACATTTTACAATGTAAGTTTGTGTAACATGTACAGAATATAGCTGACTAGATTGACCACAATTTCTACTGTTTTATAAGCAAAAAAACGTCTGAGGGTTAAATCTATAATTTAGATTTAACCCTCAGACGTTTTTCTATTGGATGAAGTAATTACCCTATATAGGGTCTAACTAATTATTAAGATAATATAATAATTTATAATATTAATATAGATGTTAATTCCCTACTGGCTTATGTAATATTACGTAATTGTTTCGATACATCCTGTATATTCTTGTATTAACCCTTAATTATTTATCTATTTTAAGGGTTAATAACCGATAAATCCGCTTACATTGTCATCAAAAGTTACAAATTCAAAGTTATTTTTGCTTTTAAAGTCGCAATAGCTAATGAATTTTTTGATGAAGAATCATTTTATAAGCAATAGAACAGTCTTATACCTGCCTCATTTACTTTTAACGCTAACACTATAATCAAAGTATTCTTAACTGCTAACACACTATAATTGCTGCTCTACCGATTCAATATCAGCATAAACTTGGGTCGTCCCGTCTTTATTGAGCTGCATAACCTGATAGGGCATGAATTTATTTTGATACTCCATACCTGGGCTACCAACAGGCATGCCAGGTACGGCAAGACCCATAGCTTGTACTGGCGGATTTTCTAAAAACTGCGCCATATATTTAGCGGGTACATGACCTTCAAAGACGTAACCATCAGTAGTGACTACAGTATGGCAAGAACGCATTTCATTTGGAACGCTGTAGCGCTCTTTAAATACGGCTAAGTCCGCAACATCTTGCGCGGTTGCACTTAGACCATTATCTTCTGCATGACTTATCCATTCTTTACAGCAGCCGCAATTGGCATCTTTATAGACAGTGGCTGAGACGTTTTTTAGTAGGTCTGGTTTACTTACTGATGTCATCATAGGAGTATTTATAACGTTTGGTTCAGCTGTCTTCGGAACAGTCACTACATCTTCAGTTGATGCCGATGTTGTGCTTGCATCAGATACGCCACTACTCGGTTGGCTACAAGCAAATAGTGATGAGGCGGCAAGTAATACTAACGTACTACGCAACCCCTTAGACAGATAACGATTGAATATAAGACTGGATTTTATTTTTAAGGGGGTCATAGTGCTCTCTCATGTACTGTAGATATTGTGAGCTATAGAAGATCAAGTAACACTTCATATCGTTTGGTAATGTAGCATAATAACCCATCAAACGGAGTACGTAAATTTATCCATTGAGCAGTGCGGACTGGTATCATAAGCAGTTTTCATTTTGAAATGCTGCCTGTAGTATTAACAGGTCTATCCGAGTTTTGGATTTTGACTAAAAATTCAAAACTCATAATTTTGGATAATTTGCGATGCGCCTGTCTACTATTAATCTACAAAAGCGTTTGAGTACTCACTCAAATCAATTACCGCTATGGTTTACGCTAGTAGCAGCATGGCTTGCAGGGGCTATTTTTTTATTTGCGCTAGCGCCTCATGGGTTCTGGCCGCTAGCAATAGTGTCACCAGCGATTTTATATGCGCTGTTGGTACCAAATATGAGTGGTCGTCGCGCTTTTATTATCGGTGAAGCTTACGGTATGGGGCTATGGTGCGTCGGCGGCTTTTGGCTCTATACTGCCATCCATGATTATAGCGATACTCCAACGTGGCTCGCATTGATTATGATTGGATTGATGGGTCTCGGTATGGGACTGTTTCATGGATTTTTAGCACTAGTCTTTAACCGTATGGTAGGCAAACAACCCTTTTCATTTGCTGCTCTTTGGGTGCTACAAGAATGGTTAAAAACTTGGTTATTCACAGGCTTTCCGTGGCTATTTGTTGGTTATGCATTTACTGAAGAGTATTGGTTATCGTCCTTAGCACCCGTTGCTGGTGTTTTTGCCGTCTCTTTTGTTGCCATACTATTGGCTGCAAGTTTAGTAGAGCTACTGCTTCGACGCAGTAGTTATGCCGTCGTTTCTGTACTGTTATTAGCCATTAGCACATCATTATGGCTGGTCAATCCGCAATGGACAAAACCTAAGGGCACACCTGATCTGTCAGTGTCATTGATTCAAGGTAATATTTCACAAGATATAAAGTGGCTGACGCAATATCAATTAGAAACGCTAAAGATTTATGCGAAGTTAACGCGCACTGAGTGGGGACGTGATGTGGTGGTGTGGCCTGAATCATCTATTCCGATGTTTCAGGATGAGGCTGCGGGCTTTATTAGTGAAATGATAGAAATGGCCAATGCGACCAATACGACATGGATAACTGGTATCCCTTATAAGGATAAAGCGGCATTCAATGCCAGTACGGATAAGTATCCCCCATTTTACAATAGCGTGATTGCTCGAGGTGTAGAAGCGGAAGGCCTATACAAGAAGCAGCGTCTAGTGCCTTTTGGAGAGTATATTCCATTTGAAGGCGTGCTCGATATTTTCCCAAGTTTGGCCGGTAGTCAGGATATTAAGAGCTATAGTCGTGGTAGTGATCAGCAGTCACCGCTAAAGGTGCGTGAACACAATATAGGGACGGCTATCTGTTATGAGGTAGCTTATCCAGATACCACGCGTAAAAATGCCATCGATACTGACTTTTTGTTGACCGTCTCTAACGATGCCTGGTTTGGCACTTCAGCAGGACCATTGCAACATTTGCAAATGGTACAAATGCGCGCGCTTGAGAACGGGCGCTGGTTTATTCGAGCGACCAATACTGGTGTTACCGCTATCATTAACCATAAAGGTCGTATTGTAAAACGCGCACCGCAGTTTGAGCGTACTGTACTACGTGGTGAGATACAGGCACGGGTTGGTAACACGCCCTTTATGCTTATGGGAAATTATCCTATCTTGATAATAATAACCCTGTTATTACTAATAAGCTATTTTGGCAAAGGTCTAACCACACTTAGAAGACGAGGGTAATAGTAAACTTAATCATAATAATTTAATCAGCGTAAGTTTTTTATTTTTTCTAGGTAACGTCCTAACGCACGTAAATATAAAAGTTTTAAACTATTGATCACATAAGAACTGATTGAAAAAATTATGTTGACATAAGGCACGCGCCTCATACTTAAAAAGAGATAGCTATATACGGTCTATCATCTTTTAGTTGATACTTTCATTTAATGCACGCGATTTTTGATTGTCATCTGCCTTAGTACCAAATTCAATAGTTGCATGTTGTATATTCTGATGCGCCAAATCTTCCTTGATGTTTTCTTTCATAGTAATAGTCTCTTCAAACGTTATATCGGTCTTCGGTACAATATGAACTGTAAGAGCATTCTCAGTGGTACTCAAAGCCCAGATATGTAAATGATGAAAGTTTTGAATAAAATTATAGCTCTCTAAGATAGCAGTGATTTTACTGAGATCAACATTTTGAGGTACTCCGTCGATAGCAAGCTTGATACTCTCTTTTAGTAGACCCCAAGTCGATAACAGTATAACGACTGAAATAATCAAGCTAACTAGAGGATCAACGATATTCCAACTTGTATAGTAAATAATAATGCCCGAGATAACGACACCTACAGAGACCAATGCATCTACCATTAGATGCAAGAAAGCACCTTTGATATTAATATCGTCTTTTTGACCTTTGTAGAATGCAAAAGCAGAAACAGTATTTATAAATACACCTATTAGAGCTGTAATAATAATAACTTTTCCTGCAACTTCCGGTATCGTATCAAATCGACCCAAGGCCTCATACGCAATACCTATAACGATTGTAACTAACAATATGGCGTTAATAAGAGACGCCATTATAGAAGCTTTTTTGTAGCCATAGGTATAAAGCGTAGTAGATGCTTTCTGTGCTAATTTCATTCCAATTAACGAGATTATTAAACTGGCAACATCACTTAAGTTGTGGCTAGCGTCTGCGATTAAAGCTAATGAATTAGTTGAATAGCCCACTATAAACTCGATGAGCGTAAATGCAGAATTTAGACCAATCCCAATATAAAAAGCTTTATTCATATTTTTAGGGTCTGGAGCTTGATGACTGTGGTTATCTGAATTACTCATAATTTACCCTTGTTTAGGTTGCTGCATTTTATTAAAGGTAGAAAATAAGTTTATTGCATATTTTCTATATTGCACAGTCAATATTGCTCTAATACCGTAGACCCACTTATTTTTATCAATAAACTGAGCCACAACTTGATTGTGTGTCCTATCTCTCCTTGGGCGAAAAAAGCGGATTTTACTGTAATCTAACTGGCTTACGTAAGCTTCTTGTTCTCATGTTCAAGCTCTTTAGTATGTGTAGCTTAGTCTTGAATGTTGGTTAGTATAGTTTCATTAGTGTGCTTTTTATGACATGACCACATAAAGGTGTAATCGTTTAATGCTTCAATCAGCATACGAACGGCGCGTTCTTTAATCTCAGGAGTGTAGGTTTGTCTTTTCATTATCGTATTCTCTCAGAAAGATGATTTACCGCTTCTTAACAGCGCGTGTAAAACCTTGCATCTGACGACTAAGCCGGTCTTCATAGTAAACTATCCCAGTATTGTCAGAAACTTAACGTCTTGTGAGGATGTACTAAGTGCTAACTTCAAAATGGTTGAAATACCTACGCTAAATGACGACAAAAAAAGCCTAAGCAATCTAATGAAAAAGTAGATAATAAAAACCCAATCTACATGACAAACAAAAAAATGCCTCTGGGAGTTGACTCCCAGAGGCATTTAGTTTTAAATATAGCTAACGGTTACAGCGTGTTGACGCACACTGTAACGAACAAATAAGCACCTGAACTGCGTTATTTGAACAGCATTAAATGCCCGTGTAGGTGCATTTTATCCAAAATTTGCTTTCATATCAACTTTATTCACTATACATTTTAAAAACCGCTTGTTCGCTCGTTACATCCTCGTGCTGCTCTCTTTATAACCGTTACCCGTCAAATGGGTGGCAGGCTAAGGCGACGACTGCGTTTGACAGAAGGGTAAAGCTCTCGACAGGGGGTTCTAGACATATTGAGCAACGCAATGAGTGGTTATTTGTGCATATCGTAGCGGTATATTGGGTGTATTGCCCTTGCTAGCGTATGACAGCACAGTAGCGGTTAAGAGCGTGTCTAGGCGGTGCTATCAGCCGTAATCTTAACAACCGTAGCTTGATACAGTGATACGGTCTTGATGACGCGATGGGCGATGAAGTCGGCATGACTAATCACATCAAATCCAAGGAATGCACTAAAGTGTTTGTGAGTATGCTAGAAAATACTCATAGATGCTTTAGGGTGAGTGTTCCTTGAAATCTGCTCAAGGCTCCAAAATCAGCATCGGAACTTACTTAGGCTAATTTAAATAGTATATAGCCCACTAGGCTATATACTATTAGACTTCAGAGAAAAATTTAGAATAGTTCTTATACAACAGTCATTTATTCAGTGAGTCGATATTGTCATAGTTGATTCATAAGCTTAGTGTGAATAGAACGAGATCTACGCTTTAGGTAAAGTCTCTTCCTAGCTCATAACTATTCTTTATCTTGGAACCTTGAATACTTTTATTTAATCAACATCCAAGGCGTTATCTTTGTTTTGAATAAGTATTAGATTATCTTGAGCTTTCTTGAGTTTATTTTGTAACACAGTCACTTGTTCTTGTTCTGATAGGTGACGGCTCGATAGCTCGCCATATTGCTTATTCAATATACTATGTTCAGCTTCAAGTTTAGCCTGTATTTGAGTCAGCTGCTCATAAAGTCCTGATAGCTTATCACGTTCAAAGGTTACCGCCTTTAGCTCTCCTTTGATCTCTGCGGTAGCAGTTTGTATCTCATTGCGTTCAGCTGTGACCGTCTTTAGCTCTGACTTAGTGGCTTTAAGCTCCGCCTTTAAACGTGCAATCTCTGCTTTATCGCTATCAGCTGTAGCTTTAAGCGTGGCTACCTCACCAAGACTACTAGTAAGCTCTACAGATTGCTTATCTAATGCGCTACGTGTCTCTACAAGCTGTGATTGTGCTGTTTCTGCTTTAGTTCGTTCAAGCTCTAATTGATGCTTAGTATCTGATAGCGTCTGTTTGGTAGCATCATGGTCAGCTGTGGCTTGCTGAGCCGCTTTAGTTGCTGTCTCCGCAGTAGTGGCCACTTCGTCCAGCTGCTGTAGTAGATCTGCTTGTTCACCCTCTAAGGTTTTAACTGCTTCTTGCGCTTCGTCCGTCTCTGCTTGTGCCTTAACCTTAACCACCTCTAGAGCTTCACGCTCCTTAGACAGCCTATCGTTCGCCATATCAATAGCTGTCTGCCACATATCAGCGCCAAGCGTGTGCAAGCGTTCAGTGATACCGCTAGGTAAATCCACTTGTTGCAGCTCTTGCTCTTCCTGCTGTTCTCGCTTCCAACTCTGCATCGCATCACTAATGGTAGTGAATGAGCCACCGCCTAGCGCCTTACGCACCTCTGCCAGTGTCGGCTTTATCCCTTGCTCCTGTAATCGGTCAGCTGCTGCATGAATATCTTGTGTGGTGAGTGCCATGATTTTGTATTCCTTGATAGTGCATTGTAGTATGTTGTATATAGTATAATACAATATACAACATACTACAATACAAGGTGTAAAAAAACCCCAAGTCGTCTTGAGGTTATAACTTGTTGGCTAAGACTTAATGATCAGTTAGGTATTCTTCTAGGGCATCATTGATCATGTCCTGATAGTTACCGCCTGTCTGCTTGGCTCTGTCCTTAAACTTAGCAAGAATGCTTGGGCTGATAACACTGGCTTCTGTAGTAAGCGTTTGTGGTTTGATACTGCCACGGATCGCGCCTGACCAGTCGGTGATTTCTGGAATGTCCGATAGATCAATGTCGTCATCGCTAAGCGTTGCTAAGTACTCTAAGTCCGCTTGCTGCTTAGCCGTTAATGGCGGCAACTTATCTATGTGATAACTAACCTTGTTCATATTGTCTCCTTTCAATCTTTATGGCACGCCTGGCAGAGATAATGCGTATAACCTCAGGCCATAGATTTCAAACACTGCAAAAGCATTGGCCTTTGACTCTTAAGTAAGCCATATATCATAATTGGTAGTAAACATAGTAATTACCTACCTTGACTGACTTTTGGTAAGTAGCTCTCAAGCGCTTTGTTTGGCTTGTTAAAGCTTTCAGGTTCCCGCTGTATGAGGTTAATCATTTCACGCTTAAAAATATCAGTACTCATTTTACCGTCATAGCTTAAACCTGGGTGATCGTTATAGTCGTTCATAAACTGCACATTATCAACAATTGATTTGATCTTATCTTCTGACAATTTACCGTCTTTACCAGCAATTTTATCTAATAACTTTTTGTGAAATTTGAGCTTTAAGCCTTTATAGCCCTTCCCTCTTGCTTTTTTTTGATACTCTACACTGACTTTATAATTCGTATTTTCATTTATATCGTTGATAGCTGTTTCAATAACATATCTTCGCAACTCACTAAATTGCTTATACTTATCTTTAACACACATTACGTGTTTAAACTCTTCTATCGTAAACTCTTTGCTGTACTGGTATTGATTAACCCACATTACCACCAATTCATACATTTTTATTGAATGAATACTCGATAACTCACCTATTTCTAATAGCTTGTATTTAGTGAAATTAGCTTTAAGTTGCGTCAAATATGGCAGTATTTTATTTGCGAATGATAATACGACTTCTCCGTTATCTGGATCATAAACAATACTACTAACAAGCCTTGTTTGAAGCGTTTTATTCTCGGGCAAGCTCATAACAATATCGACGTCATATAAACGTTTGCTTGCGTTCTCTATGTCACGATAAACATTCTGTTCGTTCTTAGACTTCTTACCAAAAAACAATGATTTAATATCATCAACTGTTACTTTATATTCTGTGTCTTGCGTGACATTTGGTGCATCAGGCCTACTGTCAATTTGACTGATACAAGCAAGCATGAGCTCTTTATCCGTCTTTTGCATTGTGTACGTTGCTAGGATTAAATCATTTGACTGAACAACTAAGTTATTTTCCATTTCAACTCTGCGCCCATAGTTACATTTAACAAGATCTTATCATAAAATAGAGTTATAAAAAGAGTGTTTTTTATTTATCTCTGTTTTCTGCTCATTTACTCTGTTTTCTGCTCATTTACTCTGTTTTCTGCTCATTTACTCTGTTTTCTGCTCATTTACTCTTTTTCTTTCTTGTAAGGTATTGATTTTAAAGGTGAAAAAAGGCTCTTAAACAGGAGTAAACAGGAGTAAACAGGATTAAATAAACCCCTTAAAGAAACGGGTGATAAACTTTTTTGTGGATAAGTGAAAAATCATCACTTAAACCGCGTAGCTTGCCTAAGTAACTTATTTCTCAGTAACGGTTCTTTTGAGGATTAGATTAAGGACTAAATCCTCGACTGGGTGTATTAGTTCTACTCACTTGATGCTGATAGGACTCTAAACCGCTCTGTATCGCTTTGTGTTGGCTTTCAGACAACTCTTTACCATATCGCTCAGTAAACGTCTCTAAAGTGGCTTTAAGAGCCTCTGAGTAGGTTTTACGCTGGGTTGTTGGTAAGGAATTAACATCACGCAACGCAAGTTTGAATTGCTGACAGGTTTTATCCAAGATATCTGCTAAATGTTCTTTAGCAACCTCCCTTGCCTCAGCTGGGTAGTTATCCTGATTGATGTAATCCATTAATTCTTCTATATAGCTGAACGATGACATGGTGTCCCGAGTCATTCTGCCAACCTCTCCTGCGCTACCGCCTAGCTTGTCAATGATACTAGTATTAAATGTCGCACGCTTTTGATCAATATCGTCCCTAAAGTCCTCAAAATGCTTAATAAGTGCCAGATACTGCTCTCGTTCAGCTTTAGGATCACGCAAAAGCTTGATAATGGATTTGTTATTTTCAACTAGCGTGTAATCAAAACGTTTGCCCACTTGCTGTAAGTGATCTCTAAACCCTAGCGCTTTATCTTTATCTTCAATACCAAGGCGCTTTGCAAACTCGCTAAGTATCGCAACTTGACGCTTATCAAATTTATCAGGGGCATCCTCTATCGTTTCTCCTTGTGCCCAGCTGATTGCCATTGAATTGTGATGGCGTTGAATTAAACGCATGGCTAAGTGCAGCTTCATACGTTCAGCATACTCAAAGATTCTCTCATCTTTGTGACGGTTTTCTCGAGTGTCTCGATCAATTTGTCCTTGCTGTCGATCAAGTCGAGCAGCTCTTGCTCGTCGTGCTGCGTCATCGAAGGGGCTGGGGGCTGCTTTTGCTCGCTCTGCAATACCTTGATGGATGTCCTGAGCGATTGATTCGCTGTCTGTAGCTCTTTTTGTGTTTGCAGTAACCCATTGTTTTGAGTGCTCAACTCTGTATTTTGCTTTTTGGCTTCTTTCGTCTGTGCCATTAATCCACTTTGGTAGGTTTTCGCATCGTTTAGCTGCCCAAGCAATGCCTGATTTTGCGTCTTCAACGCATCGTTTTGTGTCGTCAACTCGAATTGCTGTTCTATTATTTTGTTCTGTGCAGTACGTAATGTGAGGTTCTGAGCTTCTAGAGAGTTGTTTTGCAAAGTCAGCTCGTCGTTTTGTGCCTCCAATGCGTCCAGGTAGTCTTGCGTTTTTCTCAGTTGCCCAAGCAAGTCCTTTTCTAAGTGCGCTAATTCGTCGCTCATTGTCTGCTTCCTGTTTGATATGGTTGTCAGCCACCAATTTGTTGCGTGCTTTGATGGCGCGGTTGGTATTACCTTTTTCGGTCGTGATGCCTCGGCGCTCCATGGCCGTCGCCTCCACGCCCATTTTAATGGTGGGCTGTTGATCAAGCCCCTGATCCTTATAACTGCGTGCATCCATCAGCGGTAGATGGTATTCGGCCAATACCTTATTGGCGGTATCTACCCACATCTCCCGAATACGCTTAATCTCCTGCATCGATGACGGCAGATCATGCGCCTTACGTTTTTTATTGGACCATTCAAACGGGGTCTTAAGCTTTGGATCAAATGCCAAGGTTTTATTGGGTCCAATGGTAGGCGCTCGAGTAGTGACTAAAATATGCGCGTGAAAATTACGAGGATCAGGGTTTTCCTCACCCTCACGCAAATACTTAGAGCTTGGCGGTACATTAGGATCAAAAGGCAATTTCATCACCGGACGATGGATACACACATCCGCAATCACATCCATATCGTCGCAAAGCTTTTGGGCAAAGTTTATGGCCAGCTGATGCCGATCATACTCGTCTAACTCATACGGCAAATTAATCAGCCACTCACGTGCCACCCGACTGTCCGAACGTGTCTCTGCCGCTTCAGCGGTATTCCAAAGCGTCTCCCGATCCACACTCACACCCAGCGCCTTTAATGAAAATGGTAAAACGATATCGCTACTCATCACACCAGACTTTTTACTATAGTCATGGGTCTTGCCATATTTGGCATCATCAAGCACATCGCCAGCACGATAGGCCGCCGACGCCACTGCCGACTGTCCTGCTTTTCGAGAAATCGCCTTTGTTGCAATGTGTACCATCGTCATAAAGAGTCACCTGCTATTTTTGCTTTTTGCACACCACGGTTTTTTGTGGTGTGCGGGGTTTGGGGTTTCCCCAACGAAGAAGGATTCAAAATTAAGAATAGTAACGAAGTGGATAGATTGAATTTTGAGTCGTTACTTCGCCCTTAGTCAGGGAGACGCCACCATTAAATAATAAACTAAGCTATCTAAGGTTTCGGATGTAATTGTGTTAAAGCTTACCACAAGTGATTGAACGATAGTAAGGTGCTTGCTATGCTGAGTAAAATTTAATTGATAAGGATAAATCTGATGTCAGTATCTAATAATAAAGCGCCTGTGTCTATTTTTGATAGTCAAGACTCTAATGAGCTAAAAGAGCGACAACGGTTAGAAGAGTTAAAACGCCAAGCTAAGGTTCAGCAGGTGAAGCTGGATAAACGATTAAACAAGCAGAAGATTCTAATGGGGGCATTTTTAGGTCAGGTATTGGCAACTGATGGTGAGAGTGAGCAGATGATTCGAGAGTATTTTGCGATTCATTTTCCAGATTTTTTAACGAGAAAATCTGATAAGTTTTTATTCAAAAGCATGATTGAAAGTTTAGGCGGTGATATAGGTTTAGGCGATGAAGAGGATTCATTTGAGATTCAACAAAAAGAGAAGAGTCAAAAAGCTATTCATGAGGAAGGGGAAATGAAAGTTGATGCTACGGAACAGAGCCAACCAGAGAAATTTGTGAGCACGACCGATAGGAGTCCACTAGATTTTTCTTTGGGTGAGACAGATTATTCTGATCAGGGCAGTCACCAAAATTATCATCGTTAAAAGCGTGACAATAAATATGGTATCGGCTAATAAAAAATAGCCAGATGGTGACAACTGGCTATTAAGGCAATAAATATCAAGCTCTATCGGTCATAAGAGAGGCCTTTTTAATCTAAAACGATTATGCTGCTTGGTCAGTATGAGCTGTGACCAACTCTATAAAGGCGGTTTCAAGGGTGCTTAACGTATAATCATCAATCATAAGACCGTCATCTAGCTGTCGTTGCACCCAGACATAAATCGCTTCATCATTATAAAGGATAGAGTCAACACCAAGTAATGATGCCAGTTGTACGCCCTGCTGTATTTGTAAGCTGAATAACAGCTGAGAGGCTAAAGCTTTAGTCTGTTCACTAAACCATGTGCAGCTGTTGAGCCGCGATAAATTAGTGTTCATAGATATTCTCCTATAGATTATTGTATGTAAATAATGGATAAAATGACCTACTACAGGTCAAATTATACCTATATTTTAATCTATTGCAAGAGAAAATGACCTTCTAAAGGTCTTTTTATGCGTCTAAAGGTGATAATGTCTTATGAGCGAGGGTATTCACTCAGGCGTTTCACTGCTGTCCTCATTTATAATTTCATATAAATCACCAACATTGATTCTAAGATACGTGCATAAAGACTCGATGACATCTAGATCAACTCGGGTGGCTTCTTCATGATACATGCGAGTAATGGTGCCACGATTGATACCAGTATCTCTTGCGACATCGGCAATTTTAAGGCGTCTTTCGCCCATGATGGTCGATAAGTGACACTTCACCATAGTGGTTTCCTCATTAACGATTAGTAGTTTTTGATTGGTGAACGGATTATAACGAATATGAGCGGCTAAAGTATTCCTTTTAGTAGCTCAAATTGGTATCCAATAGCGCAATTTGCCTAGTAATAGGCAGTTTATTATGCTGTCTTTGATACAGGACGTCTATCATGATGGATATACGCTAGTTAGAAAAGGCGATGCTATTTTTACTATGAAGTATTGCTATTAATAGTGATGTGACGTACGTTTTTAGTTATACTTATATACTTATATACTTATATACTTATATACTTATATACTTATATACTTATATATTCAATGCATGCTACAGGGATCTGTATTTATGAAGG
This sequence comes from Psychrobacter sp. M4, assembly GCF_055699795.1. Classification (NCBI taxonomy): domain Bacteria; kingdom Pseudomonadati; phylum Pseudomonadota; class Gammaproteobacteria; order Moraxellales; family Moraxellaceae; genus Psychrobacter; species Psychrobacter sp. M4. The sequence goes on from NZ_JBUYVI010000002.1 coordinate 37,788, forward strand.
TAATCGCGGTATTAAATCAAAAAGGTGGCAGCGGCAAGACTACCATCGCAACGCATCTGGCTCGTGGCTTACAGTTAAAAGGCCATAGTGTTCTGCTAGTAGATAGCGATCAGCAGGGCAGTGCGCGTGACTGGAGAGCGGTTGATGAAGACAATCCGGTACCAGTGATCGGGCTCGACAGACCAACACTTGATAAAGATTTAAAAAGCGTCTCTGATAAAGATTATGTGGTGATCGATGGATCTCCGCAAGCTACTAGTCTGGCTATTTCTGCTATAAAAGCGGCTGATTTTATATTGATTCCGGTGCAGCCGAGTCCCTATGATATCTGGGCGACTAGCGATTTGGTTGATTTAGTGCAGCAGCGTATTGAAATGATGGATGGCCAACTAAAGGCAGCCTTTGTCGTCTCACGCGCCATTCAAAATACCAATATTGGTAAAGAGGTTGCAACCGCGCTGCTTGATTATAATCTTCCGGTATTAGAGACCAGAGTGATGCAGCGAGTTGCTTATCCTAATAGTGCCGCCCTTGGTAAGACAGTATTTGATACCGAATCGCCTAGTAGCAATGCGTTACAAGAGATAACCGCATTGGTCAGTGAGATTCAAATATTTTTTGGTGAGGAGTAAGTCATGAGTTTATCAGCAGGTCGTCCTAGTAAGAACGTTAAGGATCAATTGGCTTTATCGGATGTGACGGACAGTCCCAAAAAGACGGTACGTGTGAATTTTAATTTAGATGAAGATAAGCACATTGCGCTCAAACGGTACGCGCTTGAAAGTCGAAAAACGGTGACTGAGTTGTTGACTGAAATGATTGAGGAAAAATTGGTTGAGCGATAGGTATAAAAAATTCGTTTTTCTATACCTATAAAAAGGATATGTATAAAAAACTCAAAAAATTATACATATCGTCGAACGCTGTGCACCTTACTAGTATCATCAGATGCTTGTTTTCTTAAGACAGACGCAGAAGCAAGCTGTAAAGAAAATACCCATGGCAAAACAAGCACTGTTTCCTATATCAGCACCATATAATAGAACCAAAAACGGTTAGCAGTGCTAAGGTATATTGCTCTTAATCAAAGCGTACTCAATAACGATTTAAGTTACACAAAACATAAGGGGCTTCTAGCCCCATCATTATTCCTATAGGATTTTCATCATGACAAGTACCCAACAACGTGCGGAACTGCATCGACAAATTTGGCAAATTGCAAACGAGGTTCGTGGTTCAGTCGATGGGTGGGATTTTAAACAGTATGTGTTGGGGACTTTGTTCTACCGCTTTATCAGTGAGAACTTCTCCAGTTATATTGAGGCGGGTGATGAGAGCGTTAATTATGCCGCACTTCCTGATGAAGTGATTAATGTTGATATTAAAGACGATGCGATTAAGACCAAGGGTTATTTCATATACCCAAGTCAGCTGTTTGCTAATGTGGCTGCCAACGCGCATAGAAATGAGAACTTAAATACGGATTTGGCTGCTATTTTTAAAGAGATTGAAAGCTCGGCCAATGGCTACCCGTCTGAGCCTGATATTAAGGGTTTGTTTGCTGATTTTGATACCACCAGTAACCGATTAGGTAATACGGTCGCCGATAAGAACACTCGATTAGCTGCGGTCCTTAAAGGGGTAGCGGGCCTTAAGCTGCATCAGTTTGAGGACAGTGAGATTGATCTATTTGGCGATGCTTATGAGTATCTGATCTCAAACTATGCGGCCAATGCGGGTAAATCAGGCGGTGAGTTCTTCACACCCCAAAGCGTGTCTAAACTGATTGCTCAAATTGCGATGCATAAACAAGAGACAGTTAACAAAATCTACGATCCAGCTGCAGGTTCGGGCTCTTTGTTACTGCAAGCTAAAAAGCACTTTGATAACCACATCATTGAAGAGGGGTTTTTTGGTCAAGAGATTAACCACACCACCTATAACCTTGCACGTATGAATATGTTTTTACATAACGTGAACTACGACAAATTTAATATCAAGCTTGGTAACACCCTGATAGATCCGCATTTTGGGGAGGATAGACCCTTTGATGCGATTGTCTCGAACCCGCCGTATTCAGTGAAGTGGATTGGTAGTGATGATCCGACCTTAATTAATGATGAGCGTTTTGCGCCAGCGGGTGTATTGGCTCCTAAATCAAAGGCGGACTTTGCTTTTGTGCTGCATGCATTGAACTATTTATCTAGTAAGGGACGCGCCGCTATTGTTTGCTTCCCTGGGATATTCTATCGCGGCGGTGCTGAACAAAAGATCCGTCAGTATTTGGTAGATAACAACTATGTAGAGACGGTGATCTCCTTAGCACCCAACTTATTCTTTGGAACCAGTATCTCGGTTAATATCTTAGTGCTATCAAAGCACAAAACAGAGGGTAAGACACAGTTTATTGATGCCAGTAAGCTGTTTAAGTCAGAGACCAATACCAATGTGCTAACCGATGCGCATATCGATCAGATCATGACGTTGTTTGATACTAAAGAAGATACGGATTATTTGTCTGCAAGCGTTGATAACAGCGATATTGCTAAAAATGACTATAACTTATCGGTAAGTGCTTACGTAGAGGCAGAAGATACGCGTGAGGTTATTGATATTAAAACTTTAAATAGCGAACTTAAAATGACAGTTGCTAAGATTGATAAGCTTCGTGCTGATATCGATAAAATCGTTGCGGAGATTGAGGC